>NZ_JAJKLL010000002.1:0-1442 GCF_020982505.1 Streptomyces sp. MNU89
CCCCAGTAGGGCTCCGTTAGGTTGCTCTGGCTCTTGGGTTCTGGCTGGTGGTGGATGTTCTGGGCAGCGGGCGGTGGCAGGTGGTGCAGGTGCCGGTCCAGCAGTTCAGCAGGTCCTGGATGGCGTCGAGGATCTGGTAGAGGGTGAGTCCGCTGTATCGGCTTTTGGGGACAGGCGCTGTTCGGTGAGGAAGGCGTGGGCGGCGGTGACCAGGGTGACGTGGTGGTGCCAGCCGTTCCAGGAGCGGCCCTCGAAGTGGTCCAGGCCGAGGCCGTGCTTGAGTTCCCGGTAATCGTGCTCGATGCGCCAGCGGATCTTGGACAGGCGGACCAGTTCGGTGATCGGTGTGTCGGCGGGCAGGTTGGACAGCCAGTAGTCGGTGGGTGCTTCGGCGTCCTGGGGCCATTCGACCAGCAGCGTCACCTCGGGCAGGACACCGTCCCAGTGGCCGTGCTCGGCAGTGGCGGCGGCTTGGGCCAGACGGCGGGCCCTCACCCCGGCCGGCCGCACCCGCAGCGCCAGAAAGCGTGAGTGCATCGGCCCGCGGGAGCCTTCACGCCAGGTCACCTCGGTGAACGCCTGCCGTCCGTGCTCCTGAGCCAGCGCTGCCACCGAGGACGGCTTGTCCCGGTAGCGGGGCTGCGGCCTGCGACCGTTCCCGGACCAGGCCGGGGCGGTGGGCCGCACGTCGTGCGGGTGGACCGTCACGTCCGAACGGACCGCCACGACATAGCCGATGCCCCGCTCGCTCAGACCGTCGCGGAAGTCGGCGTTCTGCCCGTAGCCGGCGTCGGCCACCACCACCGGCGGCACCAGACCCCACCCGGCCAGCTCGTCGAGGATGTCCAGGGCCAGACGCCACTTCTCCCGGTGCCCGACCTCCTGCGGTATCCCGGTCTTCTGCCGCCGCACCGCATCGTCCGCCCACTCCTCGGGCACGAACATCCGCCACTGCAGCGGACAGGACGCGGTGTCGGAGACCGCGTGCACACTCACCGCGACCTGGCAGTTGGCCCGCTTGCCCAGCGCCCCGCAGTACTGGCGCGCGACCGCCACCGACATCTTCCCGTCCTTGGGGAACGACACGTCATCGACCGCCCACGCCTCCGGGCCGATTCTCGGCACCATCCGCTGGGCGATCCGCCGCCGCACCGGCACCGGATCCCACGTCGACTGGTTCACGAACTGCTGCAGGTTCTGCTCGTTGCCGTCGGGCAGCCGTTCCGCCATCGGCTGGATCGACTTCCGCCGTCCGTCCAGCATCAGTCCCCGCAGGTAGCAGTCGCCCTTCGCCCGCTGATCCTTGCGCGGCACCGACGCGAACACGTCAGCGACGAATAACGCCAACGTCGCCCGAGCACGGTTCACTTCATGTGCGTCCACACCTTCAGCGTTCCCCCAAACAGGACCGACAGACAGACGTAACGGAGCCCTACTAGGGC